>NZ_JBMHFB010000020.1:0-10990 GCF_049166715.1 Enterococcus infantis
ATCCAAGGACTGATTTTTGTTTAAGAAAGAGCGAAAAATAAAAAAGCGCTCAGGCAAGAATTTTTTCCTGCCTGAGCTCATTCACTCATTCAATTTGAACTCACCAACACTATTTGACGAAGAGCCGACTTTTCCCGGGGCAAAAGAAATGAAATAATCAAACCGACTGATGGTAATCAATCATTATGTATATGCCTTTACTTATGTTTAATCATATTTTTTTAATTAGTAGTTTTCAATATTCTATACTCCATTCGACAATGTTTTTCAATAGTTTTAACAACATAAAAAAGCAGCCGTAACCAGCGGCTGCTTTCCTTGATTAGCGGAAGTCCTGTTTTCTTCCGCTAATTTCTTTTTCATTTTTCCCCCGCCTGTTTTCAGGTGAATAACTCCCTTAAAAAGAAGTGAATCAGCTGAAGAAACATGAAACCAGTGCTTTGCCATAGACTTCATCATAGCGAACCACGACTTTGCCGCAGCGTTCCTGGATTTCATCGTAGTCAATGTAGTCGTAGCGATCAACATTAACGATTACACAATTTTCAAGCTTTTTAATGACCTCTCCAGTGACTTTGCGCTGTAGTCCGACCGGTTTGCATTCGTAGGCTTGGCCTAGTTGAATGTTCTCGCGATTCATAGTGTTCTCTTCCTTCTTTCTAATCATTTTGTAATCTTATAATACCACCTGCTTTTTCAGGTGTCAACAATTATTCTAATTTTTTTCTCTCTTTTTTTTAATTTTAAACCAATCAAAAAGACATTTTCCGAAATCATTCGGAAAATGTCTGCTTTTTACTATTTTTTTGCTTCTAACAATACTTGCACATACTGTTGTAAAAATGCTTGATCTACTTCGTCATACATCCCCACAACTCCAGCATCAATATCCAGCACGCCTACGAGTTGGTCATCTTGTACCATCGGGACCACAATTTCACTCATGGCAGCTCCGTCACAGGAAATATAGTTTACGTGTTCTTTGACATTTGGTACAACCAATGTTTCCCGACGTTGGGCACTTTCCCCGCAAACCCCTTTTCCCATTTTGATTCGCGTACAAGAAACACGTCCTTGAAATGGACCCAAGACCAGCTCTTCGCCATTGAATAAGTAATACCCGGCAAACACCGTTTCTTTCAAGGTCTCATTTAAGAGTGCTGAAGAATTCGCTAAATTAGCCAACCAATCCGTTTCTGCTTCTAATAAGCCCTTTTGTTGCAGCAATAACAGTTCATATGCTGAGCGTTTTTCTTCTGCCGTCCACACCATACCCAGATTCCCCCTATAGCTTATCTCCATTATCAAAACCTATCTTGTGGAGCTTTTTGATTTGTTCCCAATCATACCACCCGTATCATCTACAAGCAATCATTTCTATCTCGAAACCAAAGAAAAGGCTTCTTTTGATCAGAGAAACCAAAAGAAGCCTTTTCATTACACTAAAATACTTGAACCAACATTTAATAGGGAACACTTTGATTACGTAATCCCCAAAGAGCTGCCTCTAGTGCAGCGCCGCCTAATCCTCGAGCTTTATCGGAAATGGTCTGATAGTCCACATCTTCCCTTGGGCGGGGATCGACATCTGCCACCTTCAATCCTTTAGGAATCGTCAAGCCTGCTTGAATTAAACCTCGTAAAGTACCAGCTAAAGGCGAATAGACCGGTGTGGTATCCACATAAAAGATCAATTCGCCAGCAGTCACCTGGTCCCCAATCCTTCTGATATGTTTTACGACACCGGCTGCCGGTGAGTGTACAACCCGCTCACGGCTCTTGCCCCCCAAAATTCCCGGTACCCCAGTATTTGGCAGTGCTTCGCCCGCAAATATCAATCGTCCCAGTCGATGACCTCTCATTGTCTCTATCACGACATTTACATCTTGTGGTGCCGAAAATCCTGGACCCAGTGCAATCGTAATCGGTGCCAGCTGTCGATTTGTCCCTAAATTTTTCTTAGCAATAATCGCGTCTACCAAGACTGTCGGTTTCAATTTTTGCAAAGATTTCCCTAAAGGATCAATTAGTAAAGGAATCTCCCCCGCTGACCAGACGTCCTCACACTGGGTGACGTCAGTAATCATTCTGGCAGTCAGGTCTTCTACCTGATACATTCCCTCATAAACGGCCGAGCATAGTGATACTGTCCGCCTGATTGCTAAAGGTTGTTCTGTTTCTAAAATCGCAACTTTAAAGCCGCTTCTATGAAATTTTTGGATGACGCCAGTGGCCAAATCTCCACCGCCTCTCACGACAACAAGCGTCTCTGCTATTGTTGCCATATACTCACCCCGCTTCCCTTCAGTGCGCTGCCCACTATCACCGTTTGCAGTCGCGTCTTGATTTCCGGTGACAGTCCTTCAAAAATAGCGGCTGCGTCACGAAAGTCCTCTACTGTTTCCCCTTGATTAAAAAATAAGTGAATAGTTCCAGCTGCCTGTCGTAGAATACCTTGGGGGTGCTCAATCATCCGCTGCAGGTGGGTGATCTGCAGTGCGTCCCCGACTTCTGCTCCCGTCAATTTTAGAAATAACGGCAATCGGTGGACGGTTTCTTCGCTGATTCGCAGCCCAATCCCAGAGATCGGAATCACCAAGATAGTCGCTGTCGTCTCGGGCAGAATCACTGGTTCCTGTTGTGACCAGCCCTTCAATGGGAGCTGTCGGGAACCGTCTGCTTCCAAAATCACTTTGTCATACTGACCAAATGACTCTTGAAATTCAGGTGCCCTAGGAAGTGAAAGTTTTTTTACCTCATTTTGGCTAACGACCTCACCAGCAACAGTGATTCCCGGAACTTCCTCTGCCAATCTTGCGAAATCTTCTGTAACTAATCGATTATAGGTTTCTACAGGCGGCATCGCAATTTTAGTCGTAGTACCCACCAAGACCCGCTCGCCCTCTTCTTTATAGCTGTTGGCTAAGTAGCGACAGAGACTAGTTTTTCCCCCAGAGCCAATGACCGCAATCACTTGGTGGCCGTTAAGTCCAAATAGTTTCTTTAAATCAGCCATGGCAGATACTCCTTATTGCCGTCTGTCTCATCAATCTGATAAACCGCCGCTGGCATTGCACCACCGGCTGTCAACAAGTCCACTGCAGCTGTTGTTTGTTTTCGAGGAATCCGCAAGCAGATCCCACAAAGTGAGCCCCCCAGTTTAACCGGCAGCGGCATGGGAGAAACCGGAATTAATTTGTCTTGCAACAGTTGTTCAGCTTTTACTGCAAAGTGGGTATTGGCAAACGTCAGCAAATTCATCTCCATCTTTTTGACCTCAGACCGTGATGGCTTTGTCGGCTTTTTGCTGCATTTCGCTAATCGCATACATATTAGTGATCTCACCGATTGCCAATTCGTCTTTCTTTTCATAAAAGTCGATACACGTACCGCAGACATAGATCTTGGTTCCTTTAGCGACTAAGGTTTCTAAATCTGGAAGTGATGACGAATCTCGGAGTGTCAAAAAGATTCCTTCATTAAAGAAGATCAATTCTGTAGGAACTTCAGAAAGTTCCGTCAGCGAATACAGATAACTTTTCATTAACAATGCGCCAAGCTGCGGATCGCCTTCTCCTAGATGTTTTTTACCAACCAAATAGGTAGTGACAGCTTTTGCAGAAATCGGAACACTTTTTTCTACGTTTGCTTCTTCAGTAAGAAACAGCGTGATTGTGAAGCGGTCAGTGGCTAACTTTTTTCGTTGCGTTGGGATCTCCAAACCAGAAGTCAGTTTTTCAATATTGTTCAAAGCAACTTCATTGTCTACTAGAACTTCAATCTCACCTTTATGCCCTCCCATTTCTTTGATGGCTTTTTTTGTCTCAATCACTGGGATTGGGCAAGGCTTTCCTAATGCGTCGATGCGAATCATGTTAACTCCTCTTTTCTTTCAATATAAAACTCAGAACAAAGCTTTCCGATTCTCTACAAAATAACGATTGCTTTCTCGCCACGCTCATCAGCTACCATGCCGATAATCGCGGCTGCCGGATCATCTTGTTGGATGGACAACAACAGTTCCTGTGCATCTTTGGCTGCTACGCTGATCAATAACCCACCTGAAGTCTGAGGATCAAGCATGATTTCTTGATACGCAGGAGCGACTTCTGTTAAGTCCACTTTACCTGCTACAAATTGACGATTTCGTTCTCCTCCGGCTGTTGCCAGATATTCCTCTGCGTAATAAAAAGCTTGGGGCAAAAGTGGCAAAGAACTCGTGTCAATCACTAACGTATGCTCACTTCCTGCCATCTCCGACACATGTCCCAATAAGCCAAAACCCGTAACATCTGTACAAGCATGAACAGCATGGCCGGCAAGCTTTTCGGCAGCATATTTATTCAGACGACACATGGAGGCCAGTGCGGCTGCTTCGGCTTCCTCACTTGCCAAACCGACGCGAGCCGCTGACTGTACCAGGCCGACACCAAGCGCTTTTGTTAAAATCAAGGCGTCACCTGGTTGCGGCGTGTCATTTTTCAAATAGTGTGCCGGATGGATTGTGCCTGTGACAGCTAAACCATATTTGGGTTCATGGTCATAGATGGAATGCCCGCCAGCAAGGCTTGCCCCTGCCTCAGCTACTTTTTCAGCACCGCCTGCCAACATTTCCGCCAGCATCTCTTTAGGCATTTTTTGTGGAAAGCACACCAAATTCAAAGCGTACAAGACTTGCCCGCCCATCGCATAGACATCGCTCATGGCATTGGCCGCAGCAATCCGACCAAACATCCGCGGATCTTCCACCATTGGAGAAAAAAAATCCACCGTTGAAATCAAGGCTTGCTGCTCATTTAGACGATAGACCGCGGCATCATCAGCTGTTTCAAAACCCACTAATAGATTCGGGTCTGTCGCACGAGGCAACGCCGAAAGAAAATCAGTTAATTCGCCAGCACCAATCTTGGCACCGCAACCTCCCGAGGTACAACTTGATAAAAATGACATGCTCTTCCACCTTCTATTACGCTTTCAATAGTTTATTCAATGCTAAAAGTGTCTTGTCGATTTCATCTATCGTCGTGTCCCAACCAAAGCTGAAACGAACGGCGCCACTAGCAAGGGTCCCCGCAACTTCATGTGCCCAAGGAGCACAATGGAGGCCATTGCGAGTAACAATGCCATAGTCTGCAAAAAGAGCGAAAGCAAGCTCGTCACAACTGATATTTTGAGGTACGACTGAAACCACTGGTACACTGCGATTAGCTAGTCCTGTTCCCAATAGTCTGACTGGTAGCTGCTGGAGGCCATCAATAAATCGCTGCGTCAGCCCTCGCTCATGGTCAGCTACCTTAGCAATTGTTTGTTCTTGCAGCCAGCCAAGACTAGCCGTCAAACTACGAATCCCCATATCATTTGGTGTTCCCGGCTCGAAGCGATCCGGCAACACAGTGGGCATCTCAGCCAACTCAGAAAAGCTGCCCGTCCCGCCAGTCAGCCAAGGCTGAATTCTTTTTACAGCCTCTTCATTTAAGACAAAGCCTCCGATTCCGGCCAATGCCAGTAGACTTTTGTGACCGGTAAAAGCAATCACATCTGCCTGCAGCGCCTCCATGTCAATCGGCAAAAAACCAGCTGTTTGGGCCGTATCCAAAACCGTCAATAGCCCCTTTGCTTTGGCAATCTCAAAACATTTTTCCACCGGTTGAATCGTGCCTAAGACATTTGAAGCATGAGTCATCACCAGCATTTTCGTATTCGGACGAATCATTTTAGAAATAGCCGCTGGATCCACACATCCGGTACTGTCGCAAGGTAACCGAGAGTACTCAATTTCCTGCTGTTGCAGCTGCTCCAATGGCCGACTAATCGCGTTATGCTCGACAGACGTAGTTAACACATGGTCTCCCGGCTGCAAACCCCCTTTTAAAATCATATTCAAAGAGGTCGTCACATTTGGTGTAAAAATCACATGGCTCGCATCCGTTGCTGCAAAAAATTCTGCAACAGCCGTCCGTGCCTCAAATGCATTCTGAGCAGTTCCTTGGCCTAGAAAGCTTCGTTGTAAAGCAATTTCTTCATTTTGCTGGAGATAGCTAACCAAGGCTGCTATCACAGCTGGAGGTTTTTTCAGAGAAGTCGCTGCATGATTCAGGTAGATCTGTTCTGCCATTCTTGCATCGCCTCCGCTTTACAGACGGACCTTACCGTCACTTTTTTTCTGCTCGTGCTAAAATCAATTCACCGGCAATACTGATCGCCAATTCCGCTGGTGACTCGGCTTTGATTGGTAACCCGATTGGCATATGAATACGCTGAATCTGTTCCTTGGTATAACCGGCTTCCTGTAATTTTTGAATCATAACTGCCACTTTATGGCGACTGCCCATGCCCCCTAGATAATAAGCTGGGGTCTGCAGTAGCTGCTGGTGTAGCATCAGGTCATACAGATGTCCCCGAGTCATCACCACTGCATAGTCGTGTTCTGTTAAGTGGACAACTTGAGAAATGTCTTCGAAATCCACCAGTAACCTTTCCTGAGCCTCTGGAAATACCGCTGAAGTCAAAAATTCCGGCCGATCATCCAATACAACGACCTGAAAATCTACTTTCGCCAAAACAGGAACTAACGCTTGTGCTACATGTCCCCCACCGAAGACATATAACCTGCCTGGTTGCTGTAGTTTTTCTAAGAAATATTCCTTCTCTGCGACAGTGATCAGCCCTGCTTGCCAATCTTCGAGATCTTGCCGGGTCAAATTCCTCAATGCGTCTCCACCAATCCAGCCACTATCTTCGCTGAAAAAAGCAAGAGCAGGTTCTTTTGGATCCAAGGAAGAAAAAAGCCAACCGCCAGAATCTTTTGCAAAAGCCGTCTTTACTTGCCGGATGATTTTCTGAATATTGATATCTTGCGGATCTAAATACTGAAAGAGCAAAGAGACCTTACCACCACAGACCATGCCTAAACCAGAGGCTTCCTTTGGTGTCAGACTGTAGCTCTTCACTTGACTACTCTTTTCTTGAATCATCTGAGCAGCCAACTCTTCTGCCAAGTACTCCACCTTGCCGCCGCCGATTGTTCCACTCTGTTGACCGGATTTAGTGAAAATCATCCGTGCTCCTCGTTTGCGGGGAGTCGATCCCGCACTCTTGACCACAGTTACCAACATTACTGGTTCTTGCTGTTGGAGAGCGACTACTAATGCATCAATAATATCTTTCATTTGGTTCATCCTCACTCCGATTACTACTGGTCAGACGTACCACCAGCATAGAAAACGCTATCACGTTCTTTCTTCCAAAGTATAACACTGGCACTAAAAAAATACAATTTCACCTAAAAAATATTCTGGATGATTTTTTGACGAATTGGTCTATTCGCAAAATTCCAATCCAATGATTCGGGCACCGCTTAACAAAAACCACTAACTGAAAGAAAAAACTCACTCTTTTTAATGAGTAAACACAAGAAAAGCACACCAACAAATGATCTTCGTGGAGTATTCGCTAAGTGAAGACACGGCCAAGGATGCAGTCAGCTGGCTATAAAGTGGTTCACGCTGTTTTCCCTGTACTTGGGTATAGAAACCGAAACAATCAAGTATTTTTGTATCAAATTTAAAAGTAAAACCTGAGCGTTACACTGACTAGGGAAGGTCTGCTGTGAAAACGACAATCTCGCAGAATACTACTTATTGAGGAATAAGAGACAAAACTTATGTAAAAAATGGCTTGATGACAAACTATCCTGTCGTTTTCTATCAACAAATAGAACCAAAACAAAAGAAGCATCCTCCAGAGCAATTCCTGTCATACTAAAAAATAACAGAAGTGCTTTGCAGGTGCTTTCTCGTTGAAATTTTCTCTCCAAATCGGCCTTGTGAGACAATTCAGTCCTTTTACTTATTGCGCCAAGCTAAACTCATTTTCATTATAAAATAAATAAATTGTAAAAACGAAGAGAAAAGACCAAATATTTTCATAGAAGTGTCTGTCCAAATAACCTTGTTCTTAAAAAGCCCACTTGTTTCTTAATATTCGTCCTTCTCTTTTCTGGGCCACTTATTCAGACGCCGCAAAATATCTTTCATTGAAACATTGAAATAAACGATTCTTAATGCGCCAGCGCTACAAAAGCCGCATAGAATCCAATAAAATCATAGATATAATGAACTAAAAAGCTGGCCCAAATAGATTTTGTTCTCATAAAAGCAATCGTCATGACCATCCGACCAAGAAATAATCCAATAATCGCATAGCCCACATTATAGTCGTAAGTTGAAATATGATAGACTCCGAACAAAATTGAGGATAAGGCCAACCCGAAAACTAGTGCAGTTTTTCTAGACCAGTTCCAATGATTAGCTAATTGAGTGAATGCAAGAAATGAAATGATGCCTAAAAATTCTTCTCCTAATAGTTGGATTAAATCTGTTACACGCGCTAAAAGAAAAGCAGCCCATCCATTCTCATGATGAATATTAATTGCTGCATTCGGATTAACTTCATGGCCGAACAAAGCATCTGTGATTTGACCGGTAAAATAATTGGCTAGAAAAGCAGCAAGGATCAGTAAAAGAATAAACCAAATATCTTTTACTTTGATGGGTCGGAATAGCTTACGCCAATCTTTTCCAACCGCCCAATAAACACCTAAGAAATTAATGGCTAGAAATAGTAACGCTGGCATAATCTGCCGACTAATGGCCATTATCGAAACATCGTACAATTCACTATTTGATAATGGCTTGAAAAGCGGAATACTTGATAACACCGGCGTCGTCAACAACACAAATGACAAAACATTGGCTCCTAACATCTTCAACCAAGCACTGAGAGCCAGTTTCGGTCGACTGTCAAATATATACGGATAATCTGTGTGCATAATTACTTCCTCCAATCCAGAACTACATTCAGTTTAGCTGAATCATCTTAAAAATTGAAATAATTCAGTTTAAACAAAATCGTTTTTCAATAAACAAAAGAAATAGATTCAAATGATTGAAATAAGGTGATGCATAGTTAATTTTTAATTTACACTTTAAGTACCTAAAAAAACAGACCAGTCATGTTCTAACCTGCAATAAAATCAAGAAAAAGACCACTGATTTAACAGTGGTCTTTCGTCATTCATATAACAGATATTAACGACGGATTTCTTTGATACGAGCTGCTTTACCGTGCAATGCGCGCAGGTAGTACAGTTTCGCACGACGAACTTTACCGTAACGTACGACTTCGATTTTTGCAACACGCGGTGTGTGCAATGGGAAAGTACGTTCAACACCCACACCGTTAGAGATTTTACGAACAGTGTAAGTTTCGCTGATACCAGCGCCGCGGCGTTTGATAACAACACCTTCAAACAACTGGATACGTTCACGAGTTCCTTCGACAACCTTTGCGTGAACACGTACAGTGTCCCCTGGGCGGAAAGCCGGGATGTCAGAGCGTAATTGTTCTTGAGTCAATTCTTGAATCAATGGGTTCATTTTGCATTCTCCTAATTTCCAAACATTCATAAGGTCATATACCCCAGCGGAATATCGTAATTGTTGAGCAGTGCGCTCACCAAAATATGTTACCACACAGATGAGCCCCTGTAAAGTAAATTTTATAAACGGCATCTGGATGGCCTACTTCTCTTCTCCATGACGGATGCGGCACAGTCGGCGCTTAAAACTTAGCTGAAAGGCGCCTGCTGCTCCTAAATTTCCAGCAGCAGCTAATAACAAGATAACTTCCAAGCGATTGGGAAGTAACCAGAGCAACAGGAGCACTAATCCGTTGACACACGCAGTAATTTTTAAAGCCACTTCTTCGCCGCCGAGAGCTTGTAGACTATACTTGTGAACTTCATAAAATGGTCGAGTGATTTCACAAAGAATCACTACACCCAAAACCGAGACAGCCGTCTGGGCAACTTGAGGAATATCTGTTACCAAAGAAATCAGTGACTTTTGCCAAAACCAACTACAAATAGCCAGAATCCCATAAATTCCAATAATCAGTTGTAGCGTTATTTTTGGTAGTTGCCTAGCTTCATCTAACTCTTGCTTTCCAATTTTTTCACCTATAAGAACCAGTAACCCGCTGCAATACATAAACATCGGTGCTAGAAAAATCTCGGGCAATGTTCGGCAAACCTGATAAGCGGCAAATATCAGACCACCTAACCGAACAAGAGCGGCGGTCAGTAGGACTTGGAACACCGAGCCTTCTAGTAATTCTTGTAAAAATAAGATTCCACTCTTTTTCAACAGGAACAGCCATCGTTCTCCTCTGATGCCCCTTAGAGCTGCTAATTCATTTCTCAATAGCCAACCATAATATAGACAAAGTATGCCCTCAGAGGCTAGACCGGCGCAAGCAATGCCCAATATCCGCTCGTTTCCTGTCAATAGTTGGACTGCCAACAGCCAAGTCAAAGCTAGCTGTACACCGCTACTAAAGACTCCAGCACGAAAAACAGCGCCGGTTTTTTTGACAACTTTCAACTGATTTGATAGTGAAAACACGCACAGCGTCAGCAAAATGTGCCAACTACTAATTCTCATATAGCGGTTTCCCAGCTCAAGAAGTTCACCATCAAACCGATAGATTCCTTTCAAAATCACACCGCTAAACAGCAGACCTAAGCTGACGAACAATACGCCTAAGCCCAAATTCAATAGCAACAAGGATTTGAACAAAGTTCGGGCAGCTGGCGAATGTTTATCCTCAACTCTTGGAGCATAGATCATATAGGAAACTGTTCCACTACCCAAAATACCAATCAGAGAATACAAGAGTCCGTCTACCGTCCCAATCACAGCGATGGCATTCGCAGAAATATGACCGGAAACAACTGCGAGCCAAAATTCAACAATTAATTGAACAATATTTTTACCTACAAGCGGCAACGAAAAGGTGTTTAGTGGCTCTTCGTCAAATAGTGTTGGTGAGTTCAAATTGAATGAGTGAATGAGCTCAGGCAGGAAAAAATTCTTGCCTGAGCGCTTTTTTATTTTTCGCTCTTTCTTAAACAAAAATCAGTCCTTGGATG
>NZ_JBMHFB010000021.1:0-9629 GCF_049166715.1 Enterococcus infantis
ACAATTTGTTGTTTGAATTCTTTTGAATAGGTTCGACGTTGACGTCTTGACATAAACAATCCTCCAGTGTGTTTTTTCTTATTCTACACACCTTATTTTTTCTGTCTAGTCTAGTGTAGCCGATCCAAATCAAGAAAAGTAAAAGGTACAGGCATCTAGCCCAGTCATTGGATAGTGGTATAATGGGACACCTACATTATCAGATAAAGGCGGTTAATTATGAGAAAATGGCAGAAAATCTTACTAAGTGTACTGGGAACGATTATTGGAATACTCCTACTGATAGTCCTTGTGTTTCAGCTTTCGCCACGGCCGGGAGCAATGGTGATTGGGCACTTGTTCAATGGTCCGATAGAGATTATGGATGCAGCTACCTATGAGAAAGCTAAGCCTCAGGTTGAAGTGAAACGTGATATTGGCTATCAATCTCAGTACAGTAAGGCTAACTATGATCTCTATTTTCCTAAAGCACAAAAAGGAAAGAAAATACCTGTTTTGGTCTGGGTCCATGGTGGTGGGTACGTTGCTGGGAGTAAAGAGGGTGTCAAAGAATTTGCTACCCGTATTGCAGCAGATGCGCAGATTGCGGTGGTAGCGATGAACTATCAAACGGCTCCCGATTTACAATATCCGGGGCAGGTAATCCAGACTGAGGAATTGATTGCTGACTTGAAAAATCATGATCAAGGACTGGATTTGAAGCGTTTGTTTTTTGGAGGGGACAGTGCAGGGGCACAAATTGCTTTACAATATACAGCGACTCAAACAAACCAAAAATATGCAAACGAGGTGGGAATCTCGCAGCAATTGTCGCCAAAGGTGCTCAAAGGTGTAATCTCTTATTGTGGGCCAGTGGATCTTCAACAGATGGCTACGCAGCAGTCAGATAGTTTGTTTATGAAATTTTTCGTTAGGACAGTGGCGTGGTCGCTAATTGGTACTAAGAATTGGCAAAATAGTCCGCTGTTGCGCCAAGCTAGCCTGGTAAAGCAATTGACAACCGACT
The DNA here is from genome assembly GCF_049166715.1 of Enterococcus infantis. NCBI lineage: Bacteria > Bacillati > Bacillota > Bacilli > Lactobacillales > Enterococcaceae > Enterococcus > Enterococcus infantis. The sequence goes on from NZ_JBMHFB010000021.1 coordinate 1,007, forward strand.
TTCCGCCAGCCTATGTGACAGATGGCAATGCTTTTTCCTTTCAAAATCAGGGGATTGCTTTGGTGAAACGCTTGAAGGAATTGAATGTGCCCGCTCAAGGTCTGTTTTTTGATCAAGTGGAAAAAGAAGTGACCCATGAATATCAGTTTAACTATCAGACTGCCGAAGCCAAACGATGTTATGAGGAGACGTTGGCATTCTTGCTGGCACAACTTGGCTCTTGATAAGCAACGTTAAAAAAAGACCTTCAAAAGTGGATGGAAATCCCAATTTGAAGGTCTTTTTTATTGAGCAGTGGCGCTATTAAAAAGGATAACGAAATTTCTCAGAAACTGCCCCTGCAATCACACCATGTCCGGTTGCTGTTGGGTGGACGCCGTCGATACCTGTCAGGTATTGTGGTCCGGTGATGGCGGCTGTTTCGTTCAAGCGACCATCCAAGCAGAGCAGTTCACAATGAAATTCACAGGCCAGGTTGCGCAGAATTTGAATTTTAGGATCAAGATCACTGCGCCACAACTGCCGGTCCTCTGGGAAAGGTAGGACAAAGGGTTCCAGCAACAAGATTCGTTTGATTCCAGCTGCGGTTACTCGGTTTAAAAATTCCCGATAGCTTTTTTCAAAGGCTTCTGCTGCAGCAACTTTACCAAATTCAGGGCCACCGACATTGTGCCAAGTGTCGTTGATACCAATCATGAAGATCAGAATATCTGGTTGTAGGGACAGGCAGTCTTCATCTAGCCGATTTAAGACATCTTGAATTTTATTGCCACCGATGCCGCGATTCAAGAAAGTGAGCTGTGCCTCCGGATGACGAGCGGCCAATATGCCGGCAGTCATCAAGACATAACCTTTACCTAAGTCGGTGGGGTTTGTGCGATCCCGGTCGCAATCTGTGACACTGTCTCCTAAAAACAAGAGTCGATCATTTTTACGAAGTTCCATTGTTTCACCTCACAAGATTTGTAAACGATTTCTTTTTGTTGCTAAAAGAAACCAGTCGCAATGACTGGTTTCAGTAAAGCTGTGTGGGATTGTGAACGAATCTTACAAGTAGTATTTTTTAGCTACAGTCAAATCGTCGTTCAATTCGTAGACCAATGGTTGGCCGGTAGGAATTTCCAAGTCCATGATATCGTCGTCGGAGATACCTTCGATGTGTTTAGCCAATGCCCGCAGTGAATTGCCGTGTGCAGCAACCAGAACCGTTTTGTTGTCCCGCAAAGCCGGAGCGATTTCATCTTGCCAGAAAGGCAGTGCCCGTTCCAAAGTTACTTTCAGGTTTTCGCCGCCAGGGATATCACGAGGATCCAAGTCAGCGTAACGACGGTCTTTTGCTGCAGAACCTTCGTCGTCAACACTCAACAATGGAGGCAATGTGTCATAAGAACGACGCCAAATGTGTACTTGTTCGTCGCCGTATTTTTCAGCAGTTTCTTTTTTGTTCAACCCTTGCAGAGCGCCGTAATGACGTTCGTTTAAGCGCCAAGATTTAACAGTTGGTACCCACAATTGGTCAGATTCTTCCAAGATGTAGTTACAAGTTTTGATGGCACGTTTCAAGACAGAAGTGTAGGCAACATCGAATTCGATGCCGGCTTCCTTGATTTTACGGCCGCCTTCTTTGGCTTCTTCCACACCTTCTGGAGCCAGATCAACGTCGACCCAACCGGTGAATTGGTTCAAAGCGTTCCATTCGCTTAAACCGTGACGAGAGAAAACTAATTTTGGCATGTAAAACTCTCCTTTGTGGTTTCAGATTTCTGAAATTTTCAATTTCTTGTTTATTGTACAATGTTTTCCAGTATTTTTCCATTGTTACAAAGAAAAAAGTCGCTGACAAACGCGGGAATCCTTTTGAAAAATGCCTAAGATGCAAGTGTTTGAAACAGCCGGATAAAACGAGCGTACTCTGCGAAAAAGCGACTGAAAATCGGCTTTTTATTTACAAGATAGATCTTGTCAAAATACAAAACAGCTGTTGCAAGTAACTAGACTCTGATTATAGTCTCAATAGTTTATGGTTGTTTGACGAAGACTATGTTGTGGCAGTAAGGCTCATCTTCAAAAATGAAAAAGTCCCGGAGTCAGCTCCAGGACTTTACGACTATTTGGTCAAAATTTTAGCAACATCTTCTTCCGGCAGGTTGATGTATTTGTAGCAGGTGCCGACAGAAACACCACACTTGGAAGAAATGTACTGAATCGTTTCTTTCTTTTCAAAATACAGTTGGCGAATGCGTCGGACAACTTTAGGGTCAATCTTAGGGCGACCGCCAATCTTGCCTTTTTTACGAGCGTTGTTTAAGCCTACGAGGGTCCGTTCCTTGATCAAAACGCTTTCCATCTCCGCCAGGCCATCCATCAATTTAAAGTAAAATTTGCCTGAAGGTTCGCGAGTATCGATGCCTTCTGCCAAACTCACTAAGTGGATGTTGCGGGCTGCCAACAGGCCAGTGAGATCTGTCAATTGCCGAGTGGAGCGTCCCAAACGTGACAGGTCGGTCACAACCAGAGTGTCTTCTGGTTGCATTTGAGCCACGACGGTATCTAGTTCTCCTGGCTGCAACGGGCAGTCGGTCTTGTCGAAGGAATCAAAAAAAATCTCATCGCAACCAAAGTCTGTCAACTGTCCCTGTTGGCAGAGGTAATCATTGTCCGTAATCGTCGTCCGTACATATCCAATCTTTTTCATCGGTATTCCTCTCTGTCCATTTAGGTTATTAACAAAAATTTAGCACAAAACATACAGAAATGATACCATTTTTTTCATTTGAAATTATTAAATTGACGTAATATGAACAAAAGTCGACAATTGGCACATGTGAAAAAAGTATCAAAGTTGAGGATTCTCAAGGATTTGCGGCCCGTTTTCGTATCCTACAATAACACGCTTAACCATATTTAAAAACAAGCCGTGTTCTACGACGCCTACCATTTTTGTGAGTTCTGCGGCCAATTGTTCGGGATTTGGTATAGTTTGCAAGTGCAAGTCGATGATCAGATTGTTGCTGTCTGTTCGAAGGTACTCGCCGTCAGTATTTTTACGAATCACAGGTTGGTAGCCTTTTTCTTGAAAGCGGTTGAAGACCTGCTGACTGCCAAAGCGGATGACTTCGACTGGCAGCGGAAAGGCACCCAGAGTCTCTACCATTTTGGAGGAGTCCACAATCCAGATGACTTCTTTGGAGTAAGTGGCGACGATTTTCTCGTAAAGAAGGGCAGCACCGCCACCTTTGATACCTTGAAAGTCTTTGCTGATTTCGTCAGCACCGTCGATTGTCAGATCCACATAAGGGACTTCGTCGATGCTGCGCAGGGGAATACCAAGTTTTCGGGCATGGATTTCAGTTGCGTTGGAGGTAGTAACCCCAGTGATCTTTAGGCCTTCCTCTTTGATTTTCCGTGCGACTTCTTCTACCATATAGTAGGCTGTCGATCCGGTCCCCAATCCAACAATCATATCGTCTTTGATAAATTTTGCAGATTCGACTCCTACCAGTTGCTTCAAATTCATCTTCGTCACCTCATCATTAGTTTCAGCAGCCTTCGATCTTCAAAGAGAAAAGAAATCTACCGTTTCGGCTTTATTGTAATGGGTTTTGTTATGAAATGGTAGTGTTTCTCCCTTTATAGTATAGATAACTGAAATCTGACAGACCCTCCCGGAAACAGCTGCAACGAACAAAAATTGTATCTATTATAATGTAGCAATCATTTCAGATAAGTGCTGTGAATCAGTTGAAAAAAAGAAATTGTTGACTTGCCGCACCAAATTTAAACAGTCTGAGGGTTGACACTGGCATTTAGCCATGATATTCTATCAAAGGTGCTTTGTGTACAGGTCTCTCTTATGGGACGTGCTGACTGACAGATCGCACACCTGATAAGGATGCAGTAATGCATTATTTTTTATCGCAAAAAAAGAACCACCTGGATGTGTGGAACTAGAAAGCGAATCAAGGAAGGAGGAGATTAGGGGATGCCTACAATTAACCAATTAGTACGGAAACCTCGTAAATCCAAGGTTGAAAAATCAAATTCACCTGCATTGAACAAAGGATATAACAGTTTCAAAAAGACTCAAACGAACGTGAACTCACCTCAAAAGCGTGGGGTTGCAACTCGTGTGGGGACAATGACACCGAAAAAACCAAACTCAGCTTTACGTAAATTTGCTCGTGTTCGTTTGTCGAACTTGATCGAAGTAACAGCTTATATCCCAGGGATCGGCCACAACTTGCAAGAACACAGTGTTGTCTTGCTGCGCGGGGGCCGTGTAAAAGACTTGCCAGGGGTACGTTACCATATCGTTCGTGGTGCGTTGGATACTGCCGGTGTGAACGATCGTAAACAATCTCGTTCTAAATACGGTACAAAACGTCCTAAAGGATAAGAACACTAACAAACTAACATATCGTAAAGGAGGAGTTACGGATGCCTCGTAAAGGTCCTGTTGCAAAACGTGATGTTTTACCAGATCCTATTTATAACTCAAAATTAGTGACTCGCTTGATCAACCGCGTCATGGTTGACGGAAAACGCGGAATCGCTGCAAGCATTATCTATGATGCTTTTGAAAATATTAAAGAATCTACAGGGAATGATCCATTGGAAGTTTTCGAACAAGCAATGAAAAATATCATGCCTGTATTGGAAGTAAAAGCTCGCCGTGTCGGTGGGTCAAACTACCAAGTTCCAGTTGAAGTGCGCCCTGAACGTCGTACGACTTTGGGTCTGCGTTGGTTAGTGAACTATGCTCGTCTGCGTGGCGAACACACTATGGATCAACGTTTGGCTAAAGAAATCATGGATGCTGCCAACAACACTGGTGCCTCTGTGAAAAAACGCGAAGACACACACAAAATGGCAGAAGCCAACCGTGCGTTCGCACACTATCGTTGGTAAGATCTGCAGCGTTCATTTCATTGAGCGTATAGCAGTCTACTGATCCGGATAGACCTACGACAGAGAGGAGTACAAAGCAGCATGGCTAGAGAATTTTCCTTAGAAAAAACTCGTAATATCGGTATCATGGCCCACGTCGATGCTGGTAAAACTACCACTACCGAACGTATCCTGTATTATACCGGTAAAATCCATAAAATCGGTGAAACCCACGAAGGTGCTTCACAGATGGACTGGATGGAACAAGAACAAGAACGTGGGATTACCATCACTTCTGCAGCAACAACTGCACAGTGGAAAGGCTACCGCGTAAACATCATCGATACACCAGGACACGTAGACTTCACAATCGAAGTACAACGTTCTCTGCGGGTATTGGATGGTGCAGTTACAGTTTTGGACTCACAATCAGGGGTTGAACCTCAAACTGAAACAGTTTGGCGTCAGGCAACTGAATACCGTGTTCCACGTATTGTATTCTGTAACAAGATGGACAAAATCGGTGCAGACTTCTTGTATTCAGTACAAACTTTGCACGACCGTTTGGGCGCTAACGCTCATCCAATCCAATTGCCGATTGGTGCAGAAGATGACTTCACTGGTATCATTGACTTGGTAACGATGAAAGCTGAAATCTACACTAACGACCTTGGTACAGAAATCCAAGAAACTGAAATTCCTGAAGATTATCAAGAACTCGCTGAAGAATGGCGTGACAAATTGGTGGAAGCAGTTGCTGAAACCGATGAAGACTTGATGATGAAATATCTGGAAGGCGAAGAAATCACTCAAGATGAGTTGAAAGCGGGTATCCGTCAAGCAACAATCAGCGTAGACTTCTTCCCAGTATTGGCTGGTTCAGCCTTCAAAAACAAAGGTGTTCAATTGATGTTGGATGCAGTCCTTGACTACTTGCCTTCACCATTGGATATCGAAGCAATTAAAGGGATCGACTCAAAAACTGACGAAGAAGTTACTCGTCCGGCTGATGACGAAGCACCATTTGCGTCTCTGGCCTTCAAAGTAATGACTGACCCATTTGTTGGTCGTCTGACTTTCTTCCGTGTTTATTCCGGTGTCCTTGAAAGTGGTTCATACGTATTGAACGCTTCTAAAGACAAGAAGGAACGTATCGGTCGTATCCTGCAAATGCACGCCAACAGCCGTACTGAAATCGATAAGGTTTACTCCGGCGATATCGCTGCTGCTGTCGGTTTGAAAGACACGACTACTGGTGACACCTTGTGTGCACTGGAATCTCCGGTTATTTTGGAATCTATTGAATTCCCTGATCCGGTTATTCAAGTAGCCGTTGAACCAAAATCAAAAGCTGACCAAGATAAGATGGGTGTGGCACTGCAAAAACTTGCAGAAGAAGATCCTTCATTCCGTGTTGAAACCAACGTTGAAACTGGTGAAACAGTTATCTCCGGTATGGGTGAATTGCACTTGGATGTCTTGGTTGACCGGATGCGTCGTGAATTCAAAGTTGAAGCAAACGTTGGTGCGCCTCAAGTATCTTACCGTGAAACATTCCGTGCTCCTGTAACACAAGCTGAAGGTAAATTTGTCCGTCAGTCTGGTGGTAAAGGTCAATACGGTCACGTTTGGGTGGAATTCACTCCAAACGAAGAAGGTAAAGGCTTCGAATTCGAAAACGCAATCGTCGGTGGTGTGGTTCCTCGTGAATACATCCCAGCGGTTGAAAAAGGTTTGGCAGAATCTATGGATAACGGTGTCTTGGCCGGCTATCCATTGGTAGATATCAAGGCAAAACTGTATGACGGTTCTTACCACGATGTCGATTCCAATGAAACTGCCTTCCGTGTCGCAGCTTCTATGGCTTTGAAAGCCGCTGCGAAAAAAGCCAACCCAGTAATCTTGGAACCAATGATGAAAGTTACTATCACTGTTCCAGAAGACTATCTTGGCGATATCATGGGCCACGTTACTGCTCGTCGCGGACGCGTCGAAGGTATGGAAGCACATGGTAATTCACAGATCGTTAATGCGATCGTTCCATTGGCTGAAATGTTCGGTTACGCAACAACTTTGCGTTCTGCAACACAAGGTCGCGGTACCTTCATGATGGTATTTGACCACTACGAAGATGTACCGAAATCTATCCAAGAAGAAATCATTAAGAAAAACGGCGGTAAAGCTGAATAATCTTGTGGCTTCTAAGGATGCTCCATACGAACTTCTGAAAAGGCTGGTTTTTTTCAGAGATTCGTGTAAAATAAACTCGATGATAAGGGCTGGGAGTCGTTTTGACGGCTTCCTACCTATCAAAAAATAAACTAAACTGAACTTTAGGAGGAACATTCTAAAATGGCTAAAGAAAAATTTGACCGTTCGAAACCACACGTAAACATTGGTACAATCGGACACGTTGACCATGGTAAAACAACTTTGACTGCTGCTATCACTACAGTTTTGTCTAAAAAAGGTTTGGCTCAAGCATCTGCTTACGACCAAATCGACGGTGCTCCTGAAGAGCGTGAACGTGGGATCACTATCTCAACTGCTCACGTTGAATACGAAACAGAAGCTCGCCACTACGCTCACGTGGACTGCCCAGGACACGCGGACTACGTTAAAAACATGATCACTGGTGCTGCTCAAATGGACGGCGCGATCTTGGTAGTATCTGCTGCTGATGGTCCTATGCCTCAAACTCGTGAACACATCCTGTTGTCTCGTAACGTTGGTGTACCTTACATCGTCGTATTCTTGAACAAAATGGATATGGTTGACGACGAAGAATTGCTGGAATTGGTAGAAATGGAAGTTCGCGACTTGTTGAGCGAATACGACTTCCCAGGCGATGACACTCCAGTTGTTGCTGGTTCTGCTTTGAAAGCTTTGGAAGGCGACCCTGTCTACGAAGAAAAAATCTTGGAATTGATGGCTGCAGTTGACGAATACATCCCAACTCCAGTTCGTGACACTGACAAACCATTCATGATGCCAGTGGAAGACGTATTCTCAATCACAGGCCGTGGTACTGTTGCTACAGGTCGTGTTGAACGTGGACAAGTCCGCGTCGGCGACGAAGTAGAAATCGTTGGTATCGCAGAAGAAACTGCTAAAACTACTGTAACTGGTGTTGAAATGTTCCGTAAATTGTTGGATTACGCTGAAGCAGGCGACAACATCGGCGCATTGTTGCGTGGTGTGGCTCGTGAAGACATCCAACGTGGTCAAGTATTGGCTAAACCAGGTTCAATCACTCCACATACAAAATTCTCTGCAGAAGTTTACGTTTTGACTAAAGAAGAAGGCGGACGTCACACTCCTTTCTTCACTAACTATCGTCCTCAGTTCTACTTCCGTACAACTGACGTAACCGGTGTTGTTGAATTGCCAGAAGGTACTGAAATGGTAATGCCTGGCGATAACGTAACTATCCAAGTTGAATTGATCCACCCAATCGCGATCGAAGACGGTACTCGTTTCTCTATCCGTGAAGGCGGACGTACTGTTGGTTCAGGCGTTGTAACAGCTATCCAAGCTTAATTGGAAAGACTTACGACTATCTGAGCGAATCAGAACTCAAAAAAGCAGTCGCAATTGCGGCTGCTTTTTTGGCTCTTCGTCAAATAGTGTTGGTGAGTTCAAATTGAATGAGTGAATGAGCTCAGGCAGGAAAAAATTCTTGCCTGAGCGCTTTTTTATTTTTCGCTCTTTCTTAAACAAAAATCAGTCCTTGGAT
>NZ_JBMHFB010000024.1:0-1503 GCF_049166715.1 Enterococcus infantis
TGTAGCGCGCCCCCTAAGTTAGACCAACAATCTAATTTAGGGGGGCTTTTTCTATGGCAAAGTATGACGATGCTTTCAAGAGAAAAGTAGTTGAATCATTTCAACACGGTGAGTATGGGTACGTTGAACTGGCTCGTCAGTTTAATATATCGAGTCATTCAACCGTAAAAAAATGGGTGGAAACTGTTGAGCTGCGTGGCTTTAGCGCCTTGCGGCGTAGAAGAACCAAACAAACTTATTCTTCTCAATTCAAGCAAGATGTCATACACTATTACTTAACTAGTGGTGACTCTTACCTTACTGCTGCGTTGCGATATGGCTTGCCTTCAGGAGATCTACTTCAACGATGGCATCAGGTATATCAGCGTGACGGAATGGAAGGTCTGGCACCAAAACCAAAAGGACGGCCTTCAATGACGAAGAAAAAGAAAAAAATTGGATCGAAAAGACCGCTTACGCGAGAGCAGGAACTGGAACGGGAAAATGAACTGCTTCGTGCAGAACTGGCTTTCGTAAAAAAGCTCCGAGCTTTAGGGATGAATATTCCGGATCGACTCAAGAGCGAGACGCCCGAATCATCCACGCACTCCGAAAGGAATTCCGATTAGGGATTCTTTTGGAGGCAACGAAATTCCCTAAAGCAACGTATATGTATTGGCAGAAACGATTTGACCGTGAAAATCCCAATGCAGGATTGGAGAAAACAATCACTGAGATCTTTGAAGAAAATGATGGAAACTATGGGTATCGTCGTATTCAACTTGCGTTGAAGGAGCGCGGCTTGACCGTCAATCAGAAGAAGGTTCGTAGAATCATGCGCAAACTCGGGTTAAAGGGAATGAAATTCACGAGAAAGTCTCGAAAATACAGCTCTTACAAAGGAACGGTCGGACAAATAGCGAAAAATCGTCTTCATCGTCGGTTTCAGACTTCTGTTCCTCACCAAAAAATCACGACAGATACTTCCGAATTTAAATATTATGAAAGAGACGCTCAGGGAAAAATACAAATCAAGAAACTTTATCTAAATCCGTTTCTCGATCTGTTCAACGGAGAGATCTTATCTTATAGTATTTCAGAAAGTCCAAGCATGAAACCAATCCTTGAAGCGCAAAAAGAAGCAATCGCCCGAACGGCCGATTGTCCTTATCGTCGTACTTTTCATTCAGATCAAGGGTGGGCTTACCAGATGAAGCAATATCGAAAACCGCTGATCAAGGAAAAGATCTTTCAAAGTATGTCCCGAAAAGGGAACTGTCTCGACAACTCTTTGATGGAAAACTTTTTTGGCCTTTTGAAACAGGAAATGTATCATGGCGTTGAATACACAAGTCTTGATAGCTTAAAACAGACACTCGAAAAGTGGATTTCTTACTATAATCATCAACGAATCAAAATAAAACTGGGCTGCAGCCCAGTGCAGTATCGGCAACGAATGACCGCATAAAAATACCGACTAGAAAATCTAGTCGGTATAAGGTCTAACTTTTGGGTCTCACTACA
>NZ_JBMHFB010000025.1:0-1367 GCF_049166715.1 Enterococcus infantis
TGGATCGGCTACACTAGACTAGACAGAAAAAATAAGGTGTGTAGAATAAGAAAAAACACACTGGAGGATTGTTTATGTCAAGACGTCAACGTCGAACCTATTCAAAAGAATTCAAACAACAAATTGTCGATTTATATCTCGCAGGAAAACCTAGAGCCGAGATCATTCGTGAGTACGAGCTGACCGCTTCTACCTTTGATAAATGGGTGAAGCAGGCTCAGACCACTGGCTCCTTTAAAGAAAAAGACAACCTTACTCCGGAGCAACAGGAACTGATCGCTCTGCGAAAGAAAAATAAGCAACTGGAAATGGAGAACGACATTTTAAAGCAAGCGGCGCTGATATTCGGACGAAAAGACAAGTAATTGATGCCAACAAGCACAAATACTCGATATCAGCGATGTGCAAGGTCTTAAACATTTCGCGACAAACCTATTATTATCAAGCCAAAACAGTCGAAAACGAAGCCGAGCTAGAAGCACTCGTGGAAGAAGAATTTCTCCGCAATCGTAAAGCGTATGGCACCCGTAAACTGAAGAAATGCTTGGCCAATCTTGGGCTTCAAGTCAGTCGCCGCAGAATTGGGCGTATCATGAAGCAACGCGGATTGCGCTCAACCTACACACTCGCTCATTTCAAGGTGTCCGCTTCTTCTTGTAACGAAGCCAAAACAGCGAATGTATTGGATCGAAGCTTCTCAAAAGGAACACCATTGGAGGCAATCGTTACTGATCTTACCTATGTGCGTGTTGGTAAGCACTGGCATTATATCTGTCTTATCCTCGATTTGTTCAATCGAGAAATTATTGGGTATTCTTGCGGCAAGAAAAAAGACGCGGCGTTAGTCAAAGCGGCGTTCGCTCGAATCGTCTATCCTTTGACGAATGTGACTCTTTTCCATACGGATCGCGGGAAAGAATTTGATAACCAAACCATTGAAGAAATTCTATCAGCCTTTGATATCACGCGTTCTTTAAGCAAGAAAGGCTGTCCCTATGATAATGCGGTTGCGGAGTCTACATACAAATCGGTCAAAGTGGAATTTATTCGTCAGTACCAATTTGAAACGCTGGGAGACTTACAACGAGAATTATTTGATTATGTGCATTGGTGGAACTACTTGCGGGTGCACGGCACATTGGGCTACGAAACTCCAATGGCGTTTCGTCAAAAGAGATTGACGAAACGTCCCCTTGATAATGAGCTCGGATGTGATATCGGTGGAGAGGCAGCGTAATCATTTTAGCTTGAGCATCTGCCGAGAAGCATCAGATCCGAGGAGACTCATTTTCAAGGGCAATCGGAGCAATAACAGGAAGGTTTCATGACACCTTATAAATTTTGTCAAAAAAAGGGTTGCCATTCCA
>NZ_JBMHFB010000026.1:0-1345 GCF_049166715.1 Enterococcus infantis
CATGGAGATATCCCTTTCTTGGTGAGTGTGTTTTAGTCGACTTCATTCTATCAATTTGGGTATCTCTTTTTCTATACTTCGCATACAAAAAAAGTGTTGGAAGAAAATCGGAGATTTTCCACCAACAATAAATATTGTAGAACCAAAAAAACTTCCATCGATAAACGATGGAAGTTAATACCGGCGGCCGGGGTCGAACCGGCACGCCCTCAACGGGCACTGGATTTTGAGTCCAGCGCGTCTGCCAATTCCGCCACGCCGGCATGTTGAAGGTACTTATAGCAGTACGAAGGCGCTAACCGGATTTGAACCGGTGAATGAAGGTTTTGCAGACCTCTGCCTTACCACTTGGCTATAGCGCCATTATACTATTGTATGATTTCAATGAAATCAACTGGGGTAGCTGGATTCGAACCAACGCATGAGGGAGTCAAAGTCCCTTGCCTTACCGCTTGGCTATACCCCAATGTAAAGGGCGACCGATGGGAATCGAACCCACGAATGCCGGAGCCACAATCCGGTGCGTTAACCACTTCGCCACGGTCGCCATAATATGGCAGGGGTAGCAGGAATTGAACCCACACTAACGGTTTTGGAGACCGCTGTTCTACCTTTAAACTATACCCCTAGTTATAAATGGAGGAGAGTGGATTCGAACCACTGAACCCGAAGGAACGGATTTACAGTCCGTCGCGTTTAGCCTCTTCGCTACTCCTCCATGGTGGCGCGGGACAGAATCGAACTGCCGACACATGGAGCTTCAATCCATTGCTCTACCAACTGAGCTACCGAGCCACAATTATAAAATTGTTTGTTAATCAAATCTTTAAAATGGCGGTCCCGACGGGACTCGAACCCGCGATCTCCTGCGTGACAGGCAGGCGTGATAACCACTACACTACGGGACCAACATTTAATGGGGGTTAACGGGATCGAACCGCTGACCCTCTGCTTGTAAGGCAGATGCTCTCCCAGCTGAGCTAAACCCCCAAATATTCGATTAATGATCCGTACGGGATTCGAACCCGTGTTACCGCCGTGAAAGGGCGGTGTCTTAACCACTTGACCAACGGACCAGTCAAAACGGAGAGTAAGGGATTTGAACCCTTGAGACAGGGTATACCCATCTACATGATTTCCAATCATGCTCCTTCGGCCACTCGGACAACTCTCCAAAGATAAAAGAAGCAATTACCCTACCCTTCTCAAAGATAGAGAACTCCGGCAGTAGGACTCGAACCTACGACATCATGATTAACAGTCATGCGCTACTACCAACTGAGCTATGCCGGAAAATTACAAACAGCGTGGCGACGTCCTACTCTCACACCGGGCAACCCGGCAC
>NZ_JBMHFB010000027.1:0-632 GCF_049166715.1 Enterococcus infantis
TGGCGATAGCGGGAAGGATACACCTGTACCCATGTCGAACACAGAAGTTAAGCTTCTTAGCGCCGATTGTAGTGCCGGGTTGCCCGGTGTGAGAGTAGGACGTCGCCACGCAAGTTGAACCGTTACGAGAATACGTAACGGTTTTTTGTTGTCCTTATTTTGAAAAATCGTCTAATCATCGTCCTCCAAAACGGACACTACCAAACGTGAGTCACAAAAGAGAAGGCACTTCCATTAAACAGTGGAAGTGCCTTCTCTTTTCAAGTTATTTACTTTTTCTGGCTCTTCGTCAAATAGTGTTGGTGAGTTCAAATTGAATGAGTGAATGAGCTCAGGCAGAAAAAAATTCTTGCCTGAGCGCTTTTTTATTTTTCGCTCTTTCTTAAACAAAAATCAGCCCTTGGATGATGTAGATTCTTGAGCGAAAATTCAGGAAGTTCCGATATCCATAAGCGACACGCTTGATTATTTTTATCTTGTTATTTGTTCCTTCTACGAAGCCATGACTGTAAGTAAGTTCAAATGCATTTTGAATCCCTTGCCGATACTTTTTGAAGAAAGTTAGTTTCTTACGAAACTCTTCTGGTAAGCGCTGATCAAGTTCTTCAATAAGTTCAAAGAAAAGCGTTGCG